>NZ_CP115023.1:0-6455 GCF_014596785.2 Klebsiella sp. K4 | reverse complement strand
CGAACTCGGTCCCGCTATCCTGGCAACGGGGATCGCAGCCACAGCGTTCTCGCTGTGGCTGTTCATTTTGTTTTTCAGAGGCTCAGAGTCCCGCCGGATACAGCGCGAGATAAGCGGATATCAGCAGGCACTGAGGGAGGCAGAAGAGGCTCACAGAGCCAGACAAAATACCCTTATTCAGAATCACAACCTGGAGACAGCGGCCCTGCGAAGCCACTACATTGGTGCTGAGGATGTACTGCGGGAAGCGTTTGCGCAAAAAGAAAGCCTCTTGCTTCAGGCGGTGCAGAATGCCCGGAAAGAAGCCAGAAAGGAGCTGGAAGAACAGAGGGAGGCACTGAATCAGCGCGAATCCATCCTGCAGAAAAAGGAGCTGGCGCTGGAAACAACCCTGGAGAAGGCCCGGAAATATGTGGCCGGGGAGCGGCATAACACCGAGCTGGCCCGTCTGGAAGCAGAGAAAGCAGAGGAAAGACGGAGAAATGCCTGCGCGACGGCGGAACGGCGCAGACGGAAACTGGAAAAACTCCAGGCCACTGGCGGAACAGCAGGGCAAAAACACTGAGGCATTTCAGGACTGCCAGAAACGCCACCAGGGCCGGGTCGTGTTCTGCCGCTGATCTTCCCGGTTCTCCAGCAACAACATCGCCTGTTTCAGACTGTCGATATGTGAATCTTTTGAGGCAAGAAGTGTGTTCAGGTGTTCAATTTCCTGTTTCAGAGTATGAATGACCTGTTCATTATGGTCAGAAGTGACTGTGTCACGCTGTCCACTGACCTGTTCACCCCTCTGTTCAACGGGTACAGACGCAAAGGCACCAAACACCCGCAAAAGCTCTGAAGTCTCGAGCATTTTCGCATTCCGTTCACCCCGACAGGTGGACAGTTCACCGGCTTTAATTAACCTGTGCAGGGTTGTCCTGCTCTTACCCGTCAGGCGTGCAGCCTCACTGATCGACACGTTCGCCATCAGTCACCCTCCTGTAGTGCATCCAGTCGGAGGGACAGTGTACGGAAAAGATGCTCCGCATCATCGTGGAGTTTCTCACAAAGGTCAGCCTCCGCATCGAGATCAAGCTCGTTAAGCTTCTCCAGCAGGAGCAGGGACTGATTCTGGATGAATTTAGCCATGTTCAGGGCAGTTTTCTGTTGTTTCGTCATAAGGGGCCTCAGGGCGTCAGTGCTCAGTGTCAAACCGGTCTCTTTTCCGCTTCCTCGCTCACTCAGTCGCTACGCTCCTGCCGTTCGGCTGCGGCGAGCGGACGGGGCACACAGACAGAAGACTCATGCCCACAATCCGGAAGAGGAAAGGGACAACCGGAAAAAAGCCACGGCGTTGCCGTTTTTCCATAGGCTCCGCCCCCCTGACAAGCATCACAAAATCTGACGCTCAAATCAGCGGTGGCGAAACCCGACAGGACTTAAAGATACCAGGCGTTTCCCCCTGGTGGCTCCCTCGTGCGCTCTCCTGTTCCTGCCTTTCGGTTTACCGGTGTCATTCCGCTGTTATGGCCGCGTTTATCTCATTCCACGCCTGACACTCAGTTCCGGGAAGGCAGTTCGCTCCAAGCTGGACTGTATGCACGAACCCCCCGTTCAGTCCGACTGCTGCGCCTTATCCGGTAACTATCGTCTTGAGTCCAACCCGGAAAGACATGCAAAAGCGCCACTGGCAGCAGCCACTGGTAACTGATTTAGAGGAGATAGTCTTGAAGTTATGCGCCAGTTAAGGCTAAACTAAACGAACATTTTGGTGACTGTGCTCCTCTAATAGCCAGTTACCTCGGTTCAAAGAGCCGCAAACTCTACGAACCTTCGAAAAAACCGCCCCGCAAAGGCGGTTTTTTCGTTTACAGAGCAAGAGATTACGACGCAACAGAAAGGATCTCAAGAAGTTCCTTGCTGTATTGCTACTATCCTAGAGATCTGACCCATTAGGGGCATTATCAGATGACGGCCTTGTAATCCACGGGGAGCAGGTCAGCTGATTACGTGCAGCTTTCCCTTCAGGTGGGATTCATACAGCGGCCAGCCATCCGTCATCCATATCACCACGTCAAAGGGTGACAGCAGGCTCATAAGACGCCCCAGCGTCGCCAGAGTGCGTTCACCGAATACGTGCGCAACAACCGTCTTCCGGAGCCTGTCATACGTGTAAAACAGCCAGCGCTGGCGCGATTTAGCCCCAACATAGCCCTGATCCTCTCCTCGTAATATGGACACGCGCCTAAGCGAGATTCTGATTTTCAAATTGTTCCGGGCTGAGGCCGCCACAGGCACTGTGACGACGCCAGCGATTGTAATCGCACTCAATGTAATTAAATACCATCGTACGCATATCATCGCGACTGATTAGACGCTCACCGTGGATGCACTCTACCTTCAGCGTGTGGAAAAAGCTTTCCGCGCAGGCATTGTCATAGCAGCAGCCTTTTGCACTCATGCTGCCCCGAAGGTCGTGCTGCTTCAACAGGGCCTGATAATCTGCTGAGCAGTACTGACCACCCCGGTCGCTGTGGGCTATAACCCCTTTTGGCCGCTTACGCCGCCACAGCGCCATTTGCAGGGCATCGCATACCAGCCGGGCCGTCATTCGGGATGACATCGACCAGCCAATAACCGCGCGGGACCACAGGTCAATCACCACGGCAAGATACAGCCAGCCCTCATCGGTGCGAATGTAGGTGATGTCCTGCACCCACTTCTGATTCGGTGCGCTGGCGGTGAAATCCTGATTCAGCAGATTATCGAATACCGGCAGATTATGGGGCTTATAACTCACCGGACTGAACTTACGCGCGGCTTTGGCCCTTAGCCCCTGCCGCTTCAGGCTGGCCGCTACCGTTTTGATGTTGTATTTCACCCCCTGTTCGCGCAGCTCATCAGTAATGCGCGGTGCGCCGTAGCGCTGTTTCGCCTGATGAAAGGCCTGACTGACCGCTTTGTCACATTGCCGGCGAAATTGTTGACGCGGGCTTAGCTGCAGGCGACGGATACGCCAGGCATACCAGCCGCTGCGGGCCACGCGCAGCACCCGACACATGGCTTTAATGCTGAACTCAGCCTGATGTTTTTCGATGAAGACATACTTCATTTCAGGCGCTTTGCGAAGTATGTCGCGGCCTTTTGGAGGATAGCCAGCTCCTCGTCACGCTCTGCCAGCTGGCGCTTCAGGCGGGCATTTTCAGCGGCCAGCTCATTTTCCCGTTCGGAAGACGTTTTCTGCTGCTGTAATTTGCTGCGCCAGGTATATAGCTGAGACTCGTAAAGGCTGAGTTCCCGGGCGGCAGCGGCAACGCCGATGCGCTCCGCAAGCTTCAGGGCTTCGCTGCGGAATTCAGGCGAATGCTGTTTACGTGGTTTCTTACTTACGGTTGCTGATTTAGTCATGTGAGATACCTCTGTCTGGGAGTTTACTCACTTAGTCGCGTGTCCACTATTCGCGGGTAGGATCACAGTCCGACTACCACGCTCTTTTCGGTAACTATCGTCTTGAGTCCAACCCGAAAAGGTACGACAAATCGCCATTGGCGGTAGCCACTGGTAAAGGGGTGTACAAGAGATAACTGGTGCAGAGTTCTTGAAGTTGAAGCCTAACTACGGCTAAACTGAAAGGACACATTTGGTGGCAGCGGTCTTGTACACCCTGTTACCACGGTTCAGAAGTTCCCCAACTTGCTGAACCTTCGAAAAACCGCCCTGCAAGGCGGTTTTTTCGTTTACAGAGCAAGAGATTACGACGAGGCTGAATGAATCTCAAGATTTCATTTAGCCTGCCACCCGATCATTCAAAGTTTTGGCGTCGTTCTGACCCGCTCCCCGTGATTTGTTACATACCCACCACAGGGCATTAGTTTTTTTATTTTTTTGATGATATGTACAAAATCAGTGATTAGGAATAATCTTAGAAACCTTAACAAACACATACAAAAACAGTGGTTATGTTTCATCTCACCACAATAAGTAACGACAGTATCATGCTAAAAAAAGATGATATTATCTTTATGAAATCATAACAGGCTGTTTTTATTAAATTAATCAGGCATTTATGGACTGGATTTCACTTGCTATCGCCATTGCTCTACTTGTTGTAGCTGTCTACTCAGGAATCTCATACTTCAGAGAAAAAAAAACAATCAGTCGTACATTTAGGCGTAGGCGATAGCGCCCTATTTACCATAATCCCTTCTTACGCGCACCGCGAAAACGGCCTCAGGGCGTTTCTGGCAGGAAACCGGTAAAACAGGCAACAAACCACCCGAAAACCCGCCAGAAACGCGCCTGATTTATTTTACGCATATGCATGGCTATGCACACCACCACATAGCCGGTGATTTCGGCCGAGAAAAGGGCCCCGGACGTTAAAAGCATAAAAGAACGGGCCATCCAGGCCCGTCAAATGAGGACAACTCTGTAAAAGGACCGTCGCACCTGGTGCGGTGCCGGCGACAAGAAAAAGATAGCTCATATCAGCCCCTCACCGGAGAAAAATATTTCCTGGCCACCTCAACCGCCACACGCTGTGTTCCCGTTAACTCGCGCAGATAACGCAGGAACATCCTGTTTTCCTCTGCATGCGCCTCCTCACTGCCCTGTGCGTGGTATTCCACTATCGCGTTCACCACGGACTCACCGACCTGCATCGTCTGACCTCATCTGCACTTTCATCACACCGTTTCAGATCCCGCCTCCTCGCCATGATGTGAAACGGTGACCGGGCAGGCAAATTTTTTGTCTGTCCGGTCACCGTTGGCGGGGTCCGGGGCGGTCAGTCCCGGTGTTTTTTATTCCGCCAAATCAGCACCTGCGACACCCGCTATGTACGACGCATAAATGCGCCTGTACATAGCGGGTGTCGCTATTGAGCGGAGTCAGGCGCAACATTTAAAAAACAACATTCACACGCACGAAAAACCTGGCTAGTATTTAGTCAAACCATGAGGAGGCGCACTCTGACGCGCACCTGCCTACCGGCAGCAGGTAAAACAGCCGGGTCCCTCCGGGGATACTGTACCGGGCAGCCCAATCCGAGAATCCTGAGAAAACAGCTAAAATCTGCGAGACCGGCAATCAGGTCAGGCCATTCCCTGGCTTAAGGGACGTTATCAGCCGCGAGCAGTCCGGGCTGAACCACGAGAGGTTCGAACGAGGGCGATCGGCGCATGCCGCAGTGACCGTTAACGTAACGGCCACTGATGTTCTTACACCCAATCCGGAGCACAGATGCAATTTGATACCGCTGCCGAACTGGCCGCCCTGCAGGCGCAGACCCGCCGTATCCGCCAGGTCCGCTACCGTCCCTCCCGCCTTGACCGCTATACCGGCGAACTGCTGAGCCTGTACCAGGCCGGGGCCAGTGCAGCGGAGCTGCAACGCTGGCTCCGGGCCCGGCGAATCAAGGTGGTGTTGTCCACGGTTACCCGCTGGCTGGAAAAAAATGGCTAAATTCGCCAGCGCTGCCCGCCAGGCGGCTGGCGTGATAAAACCACTCCAGGGAAATATTCTGCGCTCTGTCGGCACAGTCCGGAATTACGAGCAGGGACTGACCCGCGTCGCAGAGTGGATGAAAGCCAACCGGATTAATCACGGCGATTTACGCACACTGACACCGGCGCAGGCCATCACCTACCTGGAGCAGCGCGGGGAGCAGGTTGGCCAGAAAACGCTCGATATGGAACGCCAGGCCATCCAGGCCATGATGATCCACGTGACGCAGGCCCTCCCTGCCGGCGAACACCTGCCGGTGGTGAAATCGGAGCAGGCACAGATCCTGAGCAGCCGGGCCTACAGCCCGGACCAGGTAGCCCTGATTGCCGCAGCACAACAGCCCGCCAACGCTCTGGCCACCGCGATTGCCCTGGCCGCCGGATTACGCGCCCATGAACTGCTGACCCTCGCGCCCCGCCAGGAGCGAGCAGCGGATCCCCGTCCGGCAGCGGACAGTAAATTTGCCGGTCGGGAGGGTGTGATTTACACCGTTCAGGGCAAAGGCGGCCTGGTCAGGGAAGTTCTGCTGCCGTCACGCCTGGCTGAACGTCTCGAGCATGTCAGGCTGGCCAGCCCGGTCCGGGTGACCGATCGCGGCGTGTTTTACCAGAGTCAGTACGCCATTGGCGGAGGCCAGCGCTGGTCAAACGCCTTCAGTGCCGCCTCCATGCGTACCCTGGGCTGGTCACGGGGGGCACACGGCGTGCGTCACAGCTACGCCCAGCAACGGATGCAGGAGCTGCAAAAACTCGGTCTGGTTCGTGATATGGCCCTGCGCACCGTCAGCCAGGAAATGGGCCATTTTCGTCCGGAAATCACGGAGACATACCTGCGATGACAAGAACATTTATTTTATTGTGTACCGGTGTTTTCGCCATCGCGTACGCCCTGTATGAGCTGAATCACTATGGCGTTTACTATCCGGACGTCAGCAATCCTGAGGCGTTTACTGGCTGGAAGGCGGTCAC